>NZ_JBEOWJ010000001.1:0-21058 GCF_040295965.1 Streptosporangium sp. NPDC002544
GGGGCCGCCCCCGGGCCCCCCGGGGCCCCCGGTCGCGCGGTGTGGGCCCCCCCCCCGCCGCCCCCCCCCCCCCCCCCCGCGGGCGGGGGCCCCCCCACGACAGGACACGAACCCTCCCGGCCGAAGTGGACAGGCGTTCCAGAGCCGGTGGGAACGGCTGTGTTCCTCAGGCCGCCGTGGCCTGCTCGGCCGCGGCGGCCACCTGCTTCAGCACGGTGGGCAGCCTCTCGGTGATCTCGCTGTCGTCGACCGGGTGGGTCTCGGCGAAGCGGACGATGGAGCCGGGGATCGAAAGCCTGACGTCGTCGAGGACGGTGCCGCCTGCGATGCCGATGGCCTTGCGTGCCTCGTCCTGAGCCCACACGCCGCCGTACTGGCCGTACGCCGTGCCGACGACCGCCACGGGCTTGCCCACGAAGGTGCCGGAGCCCATGGGACGGGAGTACCAGTCGATCGCGTTCTTCAGGACGGCCGGAATCGTGCCGTTGTACTCGGGCGAGAAGAGGAGGAAGGCATCGGCCCGCCGACCGGCCTCGCGGAGCTTCAGGGCGGCCTCGGGAACGCTGCCCTCGACGTCGATGTCCTCGTTGTAGAACGGGACGTCGGCGAGACCCTCGCAGATCTCGACCTCGACGCCCTCGGGGGCGAGTTTGACGGCCGCTTCGGCGAGCTGCCGATTGTGCGAGGCGGCCCGGAGGCTGCCGACGAGGGCGAGGATGCGGACGGACATGAAAACTCCTATTGGAGGCAAAACGGTCATTTGTGGACAATCGTCCCGAAAGTAGATGTACCACATAAGCGGACTACGGTCCACTTGCGGCCGGGCGCGCTATGCTGGGCAGATGACCCGACCCCCCGCCCCCACTCAGGTCGCATCGCCCCCGATGCGGGGGCTGCCTCTGGCGGACGAGCGTCATCAGGAGCGTGCCGACGCGGCACGTAACCGGATGCGCCTGCTTGAGGCCGCGTCCCGGCTGGTGGCGGAGCGAGGCGCGGAACACGTGACGATGGAGGCCGTCGCCGTCGCCGCCTCGGTCGGCAAGGGCACGGTCTTCCGTCGTTTCGGCGACCGAGTGGGTCTGATGCGCGCCCTGCTGGACCACGCGGAGCGCGAGTACCAGGAGACGTTTCTGTCCGGTCCCCCTCCGCTCGGGCCCGGTGCGCCGGCGGTGGAGCGGCTTGAGGCGTTTGGTGTCGCGACCCTTCGTCATCTGATGAAGTACACCGACCTGTACCTTGAGGCGGAGCAGTGTTCCAAGCGTCGTTACGCCGTTCCGGCTCGTGCGGTCCGCGTCACGCATGTGGCGGTCCTGCTGCGCGAGGCCGGCGTCACCGGCGACATCGAGCTCCTCGCGGAAGCGCTGCTCGGCTACCTGGACACGGCGCTCATCGACTATCTGCGCAGTGAACGCAACCTGTCCGCGGAGCGCCTCGAGGCGGGCTGGGTGGAATTCGTCGCCCGCGTGACGCGCCGGTAGGCCTTGCCCGAGTGTGGCTTTCGCGAGTGCCGGGCCGGCGGCGGTGAAGTGCCTCCAGCGGCGTTGATCGCGATCAACAAGCCGCAACAGGGATCAGGCCCTCGAGAACGCCCACGGAGACCGCGTGGCCGAAAGCCCTGACATGTCCGCCGAGCCAGGGCGACTCCGGCGGGGGGCCGAGTGCGCCGACCGGATACTGATCTACGACGAGCGACACCTCCGGTCGGGTGCTCGGCGCGCATGTCGATCACCGCACCGATCCCGCCGTAACGACCACCCGATCACGAAGAACGGGGCAAGCCGTCGTGCTGGTGGAGGGCCGGATCGGGCGCCGGGGAGTGATCAACGAGTGTCGCGAACCGCATACCTCCAGTTCAGGCCATGTGCGATGAGTTTCGAAGCGGTACGGGCGCTGCGCCGCCGTGTGTAAAGCAAGCAATTGCTTGACATTTGTGCCACTGCCTTTTAAGGTCGAGATGTCCAGGCTGGCTGGTTCTGCCACCCGGCTCTGCTCAGCCTCGCTCTGAGCTCGGACGCCCTCGATCGGCTGGTGAACACGGTGAATCGATCACCGATCTGGAAGTGGCGGGATGGTTGCTGTGACTGATGAGCGCTCTGTGTCAGGTGAGTTGTTCCGTTCGGTGTTCCGGCGCCATCCGGCGGGGGTCACCGTGGTGACGCTCGGGTCACCGAGCGGACCTGTGGGGTTCACCGCGACCTCGGTCGTCTCGGTGTCGATGGACCCGCCGCTGCTGTCGTTCGCGATCGCACAGACCTCGTCGAGCCTGGCGGCGCTCTCCAGGGCCGAGAGCGTGCTCATCCACTGGCCGGAGGCCGGGCAGTCGGACCTGGCGACCCGCTTCGCGCGCAGCGCGCAGGAACGCTTCAGCGACCCGGAGATGTGGACCGCCCTCTCCTCCGGCGAACCGTTGCTGCACGGGGTCGCGACCTGGGTGAGGTGCCTGCTCACCGAGCGCGTCCAGGCCGGCGACCACACGATCGTGATCGGCCGGGTGGTGGAGGCCTGTATGAACGGTGGCGGCGACAACGCCCCGCTGGCCTACCTGGACGGCCGCTACCACGAGCTCGTGCCGATCGGCACCCCCTGATGGACCTCGGACTCGCGGGAGCGCGTGCGGGCATGGGCATCGGGCGGGCGATCGCCCGTGGGCCGGCGGAGGGGGCCGGGTCGCTCCCGGTCGCCCGCCGCGGTGACCTACCGGAACATGTCGCCGGCGACATCGCCGCTGAGACCATCCACATCGACGGTGGCATGCACCGCCACGCCTGATCGCAGACCGTGTCCGGCCCGGTGCACGCGAGCGCCCTCCCGGCCCGGCCGGGAGGGCGCTCGCGCGTTCGCGCACCGTCAGCCGAGGTCCCTGCGCGGGTACCGCTCGAACCGCTCGGGCAGTGGGAACGCGGGCTGCGCCGAGGCGCCGGCGACCCGCACCTGGCGGGTGTCCAGCAGCCAGCCCTGCTCCGACCGCACCAGCGTGTCGGTGTACCGCCCCCAGACGTGCAGCTGCTCGCCGCTCTCCACGCTCTCGTGCCAGGCGTAGACGTAGCTGACGGCCGATGCGGACGAGTCGCCGGAGAAACCCACCCGGATGTTCGATGCGTGGTGGTTGGTGGCGCGGTACCGGCCCAGCCGGTCGGTGAAGAGGGCGTGCAGCGTCTTCTTGCCGGTGAAGACCGCGCCGTTGCCGTAGTCGAACGAGGCGCCTTCGGTGAAGAGGCCGGCCAATTCGTCCACCTCGCCGCGGTCCACCAGGTCACAGTAGGCCAGCAGCACCTCGGTGACGGCCTCCTTGTCGGCCAGCCGCCGCAGCGACTCCTCGGTGAGACCACTCATCGGGCCACCTCCTCCACTCTGTTCTCCGCTCCGTCCGCGAACCCGCGGAGGATCTCAGCCAGCCGGTCGTCGTCGTCCACCGGCCATGGATGGTAGGAGGAGATCCGGTCCAGGCGGCCGGAGAACCGCTCCTTGCAGAGCTTCGGCATCTCCTCGGGCCGCCCCAGGACCGCGATGTGCCCGAGGAGGGTGTCGTCGATCAGATCGCCCATCCTGGCCCACTCGCCCGCGCGGGACAGCGCCTGTAGCTCGGGCTGCAGCTCCTCGTACCCGACCGAGGCGAGGACTCCGCGGTAGGCCGGGGTGGAGGCGTAGAAGGCGATCTGCTCCTGGGTCTTGCGCTTCATCTCTTCGAACTGCTCCTCGGTGTCACCCATCACCATGAAGATGGGGCAGTACAGCGAGACCTCCGACCGGTCGCGTGAGGCCGTCTCCATGCCGCGCCGCAGCGCGGGCAGGGTGACCTCGTCCAGGTAGGCCGTGGTGGTCATGCCGTGCAGGATCAGGCCGTCGCACAGCTCCCCGCCGAGTTCGGTCATCCTGTCCCCGACGGCGGCGATCATCACGGGGATGGCCAGGTCGTGGTGGGGCGGCGTGAACACCGGCGACATGAGGGTGTGCCGGTAGTGGGTGCCCTCGTAGTTCAGCTTCGACCCGGTGCGCCAAGCGGTCCAGATCGCGTTCATCGCGGTGAGGAAGTCGCGCATCCGCGCCACCGGGCTGCTCCACGGCATGGAGAAGCGCCGCTCGATGTGTGCCTGGATCTGGGTGCCCAGCCCCATGACGAATCGCCCGCCCGACAGTGCGGCCAGATCCCAGCCCAGGTAGGCGGTGGACATCGGATTGCGGGCGAAGGCGACGGCGATGGCGGTGCCGACCGTGGTCGTGGTGGTGGCGGTGAGGGCCGCCTGCGACTGCAGGAAGGCGTCGGTCACGCTCTCGCTGGCCCACAGGCCGTCGAAACCGACCCGCTCGGCCCGTGTGGCGATCGGGCCGCACACGGCGGCGGAGGAACCGATCATCCCGAGATCGATCTTCATCTGGCGTCCTTCGGTAGTCCCAGTACTCTCTCGCCCACCGCGTTGCGGAGGATCTCGTCGGTCCCGCCGCCGACCCGCAGGCCGGGCAGCCCGAGGGTCAGTTCCGACCAGGCGAACGTCCCCCACTCGCCGGTGTCGGCGATCATCGCGGTGCCGAGCACGTCGGAGGCGATGTCGCCGGCCCTGCGCAGCAGATCGACGAGGATCAGCTTCGACAGGGCGAGCTCGGGCCCCGGCACTCCGCCCTTGGCGGCGGCGAGCAGCCGGGTCGTGGTCTCGCGCGCCGCCCAGCTCCGGATGTGCAGGTCGGCCAGGGCGTCGCGGACGCGGGGGTCCCCGGCGGCGCCGGTGTGCCTGACCAGGTCGACCAGGCGGAACAGCAGCGCCTCGTCGATGCCGCTCTCCAGGCCGATCGCGCCGCGCTCGTTGAGCAGCACGTCGACCACCACCCGCCAGCCCTGGTCCACCTCGCCGAGGCGGTGGTCGTCGGGCACGTACACGTCGGTGAGGAACACCTCGTCGAAGGAGGCGCCGCCGGTCAGCTGCCGGATCGGGCGGATCTCGACGCCGGGGGCCCGCATGTCGACCAGGAAGGTGGACAGGCCGGCGTGCTTGGGCGCGTCGCGGTTCGTACGCGCGATGCACAGCCCCAGGTCGCTGTAGTGAGCGCCGGAGCTCCAGACCTTCTGCCCGTTGAGGATCCATCCGTCGCCGTGCCGCTCCGCCCTGGTGCTGAGGCCGGCCAGGTCGGACCCCGCGCCCGGCTCGGAAAAGAGCTGGCAGGCGAGGAGCCGGGCGCTCCTGAGGCGGTGCAGGTATGTCTGCTTGAGGAACTCCGAGCCATGCTTCAGCAGCGCGGGGCAGAACGTCGAGACGCTGAATCTCGTGTAGCCGTCATCGGGCAGGTCGTACCGGGACTCCAGCTCGCGGAACCCGGTCGCGTAGTGCGTCGGTAGCTCGCGCCCGCCGTAGGCGGCCGGGCCGTCGATCCAGGCGAGCCTCGCCCGGTCGAGGGCGGCGCGGTAGTCCTTGAGACGGGCGATCTCCTCCTCCTCGCCCTCGGCCCGCTCGGCGACGACGGAGACCCGGTCGTCGCCACGGCCCCAGACCGCTTGACCGGTCTCATCGGAGCGGCGGGTGGCGTAGGAGTCGAGGAACGCGACCACCTCGCGGTGGAATTCGTCCTCGTCGGGTAGCCGGTTCATGGTCCTCCAACGGTTCAGCCCCGTCAAGCGTTTGCTTCAGCTGTTCGGGGCTGGCTATGCTAGCAAAGCAAATGCTTGATTTACATGCTTCGTGGGGTGAGCATCCGCCCGGCCCGGGACCAAGAGGAACCTTGATGATCGGAATCACCGCCTACGGCGCCTACATCCCGGCCTACCGGCTCGACCGGAGTGAGATCGGCAGGTCTCTCGGGCTTCCGGGGCTGAAGGGCACCCGTTCGGTGGCCTCGCACGACGAGGACAGCACGACCCTCGCGGTGGAGGCGCTGCGGCGCGCCCTGCGGCGGTCGCCCGGCTTTCTCCCAGCCGAGCTCTGGTTCGCCAGCTCCCGCCCCGCCTACATGGAGCGGAGCAACGCCTCGGCGGTCGCCATGGCGCTCGGCCTGCCCGAGGAGCTGGCGGCCTTCGACGCGTGCGGCTCCATTCGGTCCGGCGCGGGCGCCTTCCGCGCGGGCCTCAGGGGCGCCGGAGCCGTCGTCGCCCTGGCCGACCTGCGGTACGGACTTCCCGGTTCCGAGGACGAACTGTACGGCGGAGACGCCGCCGCGGCCTTCGCGATGGGGGAGAACCCGGTCGCCGAGCTGCTGGGCAGCGCGGTCCGCACCATGGAGCTGCTGGACCGCTGGCGCTCCCCGGGCGCGCTGCGCACCCGGTCCTGGGAGGAGCGCTTCGGCGTCGACGAATACCTGGAGCTGATCGAGGCGGTGACCGCGGAGGCGGCCAAGGAGGCAGGGCTCGAACCGTCCGAGATCGACCACGTGGTGATCAGCGGCCCGCACCTGCGCGCCGTACAGGCCGCGCGCAGGCGCTTCGGCGCGGACCAGCTCGCGGCCGGCCTGGCCGATGACACCGGCTACGCGGGCACCGCGGACTTCGGGCTGCGGCTCTGCGCCGCGCTGGACCGGGCCGAGCCCGGGCAGACGATCCTGGCCGTCCTGGCCGCGGACGGGGCCGACGCGTTCGTGTTCCGCGCCACGCCCGAGCTCGGCGCGTTCCGCGCGGCGGGTGCCTCCCCGGTGTCCTCCACGGTGTTCCCGCTTCGGTACGCCGACTACCTCACCTGGCGGGGCGTGCTGGACCGGGAACCGCCGCGGCGTCCCGAGGTCAAGGCTCCCGCCCCGCCGGCGTCGTGGCGGACCATGCGCTGGAAGTTCTCCTTCACCGCGGCCCGCTGCACCGCCTGCGGGACCCGCAACCTCCCGCCGCGGCAGGTCTGCCTCGGCTGCGGGGCCGTCGACCAGGGCGAGCCCGCGCCCATGCGGGACCTGCTGGGCACCGTCGCGACATTCACCGACGACTGGCTCTCGGAGTCCGTGCAGCTGCCGGCCAAGGCGGTGGCCGTCGACTTCGACGGCGGTGGCCGGTTCGAGTTCGAGATGACCGACGCCCCCGGGCGTGAGGTGGCCATCGGGGATCGGGTCGCGCCTGTCTTCCGGCTCGCGAGCGTGGCGTCCAACGAGATCCGCAACTACATCTGGAAGGTTCACCCCTACAAGGAGGAGTCCTGATGCCCGCCCACGCTCTACAGAACCCGGTGGCCATCGTAGGCATGAGCTGCACCAGATTCGGCGAGCTCTGGGGCCGGTCGGTGGACGACCTCCTGGTCGAGGCGACCCTCGGCGCCGTGCGGAGCGTCCCGGGCCTGGAGCTGGGCGACGTGGACGCCTACTGGCTGGGAACGATGACCTCCGGCGTTTCCGGCCTCACCCTGACCAGACCGATGAATATCAGCAACCGGCCGGTCACCCGGGTCGAGAACATGTGCGCCACCGGATCCGAGGCGTTCAGGAACGCCTGTTACGCGGTCTCCTCCGGCGCCTATGACACGGTGATGGCGGTGGGCGGGGAGAAGCTGAAGGATTTTGGTTTCTCCGGGCTGGAAATGCCCAGCGTGCCCAATGACGGTACGCCGCCGAATCTGAGCGCGCCCGCCATGTACTCGATGATCGTGCCGTCGTACGCGCGGCGTTATGGGATTTCCGAGGAACAGGTCAAAGAGGCCATGACGCACATTGCATGGCGAAACCATGCCAATGGTGCACTAAACCCTCGGGCGCAGTTCCGTAAGAACGTCTCCAAGGAGGTCATCGCTCGCGCGCCGGCGATCGCCGGCAGGCTCAGTGTCTTTGACAGCTCCGGTGTCGCGGACGGCGGTGCGGCGGCGATCATCGTCCGGGCCGAGGACGCGCACAGGTACACCGACCGTCCGCTGTACGTGCACGCGCTCGCGCTGAGCGCGGGGGCCGCGACCGGGCGCAACGACGACCGGTACGACTACTGCGATCTGCCCGAGGTCGTCCACTCCAGCCAGACCGCCTACGAGCAGGCCGGCATCACCGACCCGGCCGGCCAGATCTCGCTGGCCGAGGTGCACGACTGCTTCACACCGACCGAGCTGGTGCTGATGGAGGAGCTCGGCTTCTCGGCGCGCGGACAGGCGTGGCGGGATGTCCTGGCGGGTCGCTATGACCTGGGTGGCGCGCTGCCGGTCAATCCGGACGGGGGGCTGAAGAGTTTCGGCCACCCTGTCGGCGCGAGCGGCCTGCGGATGCTCTTCGAGATGTGGCAGCAGTTCCGGGGTGAGGCCGGTGAGCGCCAAGTCGCGAATCCCGCCTTCGGACTAGTGCAAAATCAAGGAGGTAGTCCCGGCGCGCTCGTGAGCGCCGTCTCGATCGTGTCCAGTCAGGCACCCTGAGTCGGCGTGATATACGCGCCTGAAGATTTCGCCCCATGTTCAGTTGAGGTAGGACGAGTCGATGACCCCTCCAGGAAAGACCACCAAGAGCGTTTCCCAGACACGGCGAAGGTCGATGGGATCGCCCGCCGGACAGGCGCGTAAGGAAAGCGTTCTGCTCGCCGCCTCCAAGGTCTTCGCCGAGAAGGGCTTCGCCAACGCGACAGTGCGGGACGTGGCCGACGAGGCGAACATGCTTTCGGGGAGCCTCTACTACTATTTCGACTCCAAAGAGGCGATCGTCGAGCAGGTGCTCGTCGACTACCTCGGCGTGATCATCCGGGAATACCAGTCCGCGGTGGCGGAGGCCGCCGATCCCTCCGAGGCGCTGACCGGGCTGATGGCGAGGGCGCTGCGAAGCCTGGTCCGCAACCGCAACGAGGTCCTGATCCTGCAGAACGACTGGTCCTACGTGCAGGACTTCCCCTCCATCGTCGAACGCCAGCATGAGGTCGAGCGGATCTGGATAGACGTCATCCAGGCGGGCATGGACAGCGGCGCGTTCCGCGGCGAGTTCAGCGCGCGGATGGTCTACCGGACCGTGATGGGCGCCGTCCAGGCGGTCATCCGCTGGTTCGACCCGGCGGGTTCCGTGACCATCGACGAGCTGATCGAGATCGAGACCGTGCTGCTCCTGCGCGGCGTGCAGGTCCCGTGAGCCGCTGACCTCGCTGACCGGGCGGGGCAGGGGGCCTTCCCGTCGCTCCCCCCCGGGCCGCGTTCGGTGGCTCCGGAATCGGATCGCGGCAGTCCGGGAAGAAAATGAAGCAACTGCTTGCTTGAAATAGTGAAAGGACACGCATGCGGGTGGACGCAGACCTCCGTGCAGAGTTCGGGGACACCGTCGGGCGGTTTCTCGATGCCCACAGTCCGGCCGAGGTCAGCCGCGTCTCCCGCGGAGGGGCCGAGGAGCCGCTGTGGCAGGCCTTCGCCGAGGAACTGGGCATCCTCGGCCTTTTGCTGGACGAGGACGCGGGCGGCCAGGGCGGGTCGATCGCCGACCTGGGCACGGCGCTGATCGAGGCCGGACGGGTCGGGCTGCCGGCATCGCTCCTCGTGACGGCCGGCCTGGCGGTGCCGCTGCTGGGGCGGGCGGGCGTCGACCGGAATCGCGGCCTCCTGGACGAGATCGTGGCCGGGCGCGCGGTCGTGGCCCTGGCGCTGCACGAGGACTCCGCAGGGACCGACCTCGCCTCCCCGGGCACCGAGGCGGAGCGTGCGGACGGCGGCTGCCGGGTCTCCGGGCTCAAGCGATTTGTCGCCGCGGGTGGAGAGGCGACGCACTTTGTCGTCCTGGCCCGCGCCGCGGGAGCCGCCGCGCCGCAGGAAGCCTGCCTGGTGCTCGTCGAGCGCGGCGCCGGCGGCCTCGCCGTCGAGCCGATGAAGGCGCTGGACGACAGCCGGGACCTGGCAGTGCTCAGGATGGACCGCGTCCCCGGGCGCGTGCTGGCCGAGGGGGCCGAGGCGGCCGCCCTGGCCTCTCGGGCGTTCACCGAAGGGGCGCTGCTGACCGCGGCGGACGCTCTGGGCATCGGCGAGCGGTGCCTGTGGCTGGCCATTGACTATGCCAAGACGCGCACCCAGTTCGGGAGGGCCATCGGGTCCTTCCAGGCGATCAAGCACAAGCTGGCCGACATGTACGCGGAGACGCAGTCGGCGAGGTCCGCGGTGGAGTCCGCGCTCGACCAGGCCGCCGCCGCGGAGCCGGGCTGGGAGAACGCCGCCTCCATGGCGAAGGCGCGAGCCTCGGACGCGGTGCTGCACGTGGTCAGGGAGGCGATCCATGTTCACGGCGGGATCGGGTTCACCTGGGAGCACGAGCTCTCCCACCACTTCCGACGGGCGTTGACCGACTTCTCCCTCTTCGGCACCCCCACGTACCACCGCGAGATCGTCGCCCGGAACCTCGGAGTCTAGATATGTCCGATATGCCGTCCAGCGTCGTCCTGCGTGAGGTGGGTCCGCGCGACGGGCTCCAGAACGAACTCCCGGTGCCCACCATCCGCAAGGCGGAGCTGATCGCGGCACTGGGCACGACCGGTCTGTCGCGTATCGAGGCCGTGGCGTTCGTCCACCCCAGAGCCATCCCGCAGATGGCGGACGCCTCCGAGGTGTGGGGCGCGGTGGAACCGGTCGCGGGCATCGAGTACTCGGCGCTGGTGCCCAACCTGCGCGGGGCGCAGCGTGCCCTGGCCGAGGGCTTCACCGACCTGGAGATCATGGTCTCGGCGTCGGAGACGCACAACCTGCGCAACGTGAACCGCACCCCGGAGCAGTCGCTCGACGGGATCGCCGAGGTCATCGACTTCGCCCACGGCAATGGCGCCAGCTGCCAGGTGATCGTCGCCACCGCGTTCGGCTGCCCCTACGAGGGTGAGATCGCAGCGGAGCGCGTCGCCGCGTTCGCGCTGCGCGCCGTCGCCGACGGGGCCGACTCGATCTGCTTCGGCGACACCACGGGGATGGGCTCGCCGCCCCGGGTGCGCCGGATCGTGGGCCTCTTCCGCGACCAGGCGCCCGATGTCCGGGTCGCCCTGCACTTCCACGACACCCGGGGCACCGGCATGGCCAACCTGGTCGCGGGCCTGGAGTCCGGCGTCACCGAGTTCGACGCGAGCGTCGGCGGCCTGGGCGGATGCCCCTACGCCCCGGGGGCGAGCGGCAACATCGCCACCGAGGAAGCGGTCTACCTGCTCCAGGAACTGTCCGTGGACACGGGCGTCGACCTGGACGCGCTGCTGGAGGTCGCCGACCTCGCCCAGCGGATCGTCGGCCGCGAACTGCCGTCGCGCCTCCTCAAGGCGGGCCCGCGATCCCGGCTCGCCGCATCCTGACCCCACGTTGACCGGACCGGAGAACAGCATGCCCCTGGACCCCGCCTACATCGGCAGTACGGTCGGCCCTTTCGAGATCGAGTGGACCGCCCGCGAGTCGCTGCTGTACGCGCTCGCCGTCGGAGCCGGGGCGCGGGACCCGGGCGGCGAGCTCCAGTTCACCACGGAGAACAGCACCGGCGTCCGACAGCAGGTCATCCCGAGCTTCGCCGTGCTCATCGGTCATATCGGCGGACTGCCCGAGGTCGGCTCCTACGACCCCGGCAAGGCCGTCCACGCCGAACAGCACTTCCTGCTGGAGCGCCCGTTGCCTCCCGAGGGCAGGGCGGTGTCCACGACCACGGTCACCGACATGTGGGACAAGGGAAGGGACGCCCTGCTCTGGACCGAGACCCGCACGGCCGACGCCGCCACCGGGGAACCGCTCGCGGTCTCCCGCTCCTGCGCCTACCTGGGCGGGGCCGGCGGCTTCGGCGGGGAGCGCGGCCCCCGGTCGGAGTGGGCGGCGCCGGACCGCGAGCCAGACGCCGTGGTGAGCATGCCCACCCGGCCCGACCAGGCGCTCCTGTACCGGCTCACCGGGGATCGCAACCCGCTCCACTCCGATCCGGTCTTCGCCGGGAAGTACGGGTTCCCGCGACCGATCCTGCATGGCCTGTGCACCTACGGCTTCACCGCCCGCGCCATCGTGAACGGGCTCTGCGACGGGGACGCCTCCCGGTTGAGGGGCATGTCAGGGCGCTTCAGCCGACCGGTGACGCCGGGGGACACCCTTTCTGTGGCGCTCTGGCGTGACGGCGCCGACGTCCGTTTCCTGACCTCGACCGAGGAGGGCGGCACGGTCATCGACCGCGGCGGCGCCCTTCTGGACGTTTGACGGCGGCACCGGCCACCGAAGGCCAGGGGGAACAGGCCTCCCGACCGCCACTCCCACCGAAAAACCGCGTTGACCTCTTGCTTTTCCAATATCACGTCTCGCATAATCAAACAGTTGCTTTAAAGCAAGCGTTTGCTTTAAAGGCGGGGGTCCGGTTGTTGGGGGCCTAGCCCAGGAGGGTAAGCAGTGTCTCGTCTCAAGAGTGCAAGGAGAGGTTCGAGCCTCGCTGTCATCAGCGCGGCCCTCTCCGTCATGATGATTCTCACGTCGTGCGGTTCGTCGGGTGGCAGTGGGCCGGACGAAGGCCAGGTCTACAAGGTGGGCTTCCCCGCCCTGCTCAGCGGCGCCGCCGCGTTCGCGGGCAAGCCCATCGCAAACGGTGCCGAGCTCGCCGCGGAGGAGATCAACCAGACCGGGTTCCTCGGCGAAGGCGCGACCGTCGAGCTGAAGGTGGAGGACATCAAGTCCGACCCGGCCAAGGCGATCGCCCTCTACCGGCAGTACGTCGCCGACGGTGCGTCCGGTGTGCTGTGTTGCGGCCTGTCCAGTGAGGCCGGGGCCCTGGCGCCGGTCATCAGGCAGAGCAAGACGCCCGGGGTCGTCACCTCGGCGATCCTGGACGGGCTCGCCTCTCCGCCCGACCTGTTCCGCCCCGTCATCCTGCCGTCCGCGCCGGGCGGCGTCTACGACAAGTTCGTCGACAACATGGTGAAGGCGGAGGGCTACAAGACCGCCGTCCTGGTCGTCAACGGCGACAACGACGCCATGGTCGCCGACGGCAAGGTCTGGAAGAGCGCGATGGAGCGCAACGGCGTTCAGGTGCTCGACACCGTCTCGACCAGCGCCGCCGACCGGGACTTCACCGCGCCCGCCGCGCAGATCGAGGCCAAGAAGCCGGACGTCGTCATCAGCAGCATGCTCGGCCTGTCGTCCTCGCTGCTGGCCAGGTCGCTGCGCGAGCGCGGCTACGACAAGCGGATCCTGTCCAGCTACGGTGCCTCGGGCCCGGTCCTGTTCGAGACCGGCGGGGCCGGCCTGAAGGGCCTCGCGTTCGCCACCCCCTTCGCCGCGGGTCATTCGGCCAATGAGACCGCCAAGAAGTTCACCGACCTCTACACCAAGAAGTTCGGCGCCGAGCCCGACATGTTCGCGGCCCAGGGCTACACCGCGATGTGGCTGCTGGCGGAAGGCCTCAAGAAGTCCGGCGACCCGTCGCCCGAGGCGGTCGGCAAGGCGCTGTCGCAGATCACCACCCAGGACACCGTCTACGGCCAGCTCCGTTACGAGAACGGCCAGGCGGTCCTGGACGATCCCGGTGTCTACCTCGAGTGGACCGGCGACGGGAAGCTCACCCTGCTGAACCCCGCAGGCTGAGCTCCGAGAGGGGAGGAACGTTCCAATGGAGTACGGCGTAGCGTGCGACATCACGGTCGGCGGGCCCGGCCTGCCCGGTGAGATCGAGGCGGCCGCCGCGGCGGCCGAGGCCGCGGGCCTCGCGTCGTGGTGGGCGGTCGGCGACCGAGAGCAGATCGGTGGCGGACACGACGCGGTCCTCGGGCTGCAGTGCGCGGCCCGGGCGACCGGTTCGATCCGCCTTGGGCTGAGCGGGGACATCCTCTCCGTGCGGGGTCCGGCACTGCGGGCCAAGCAGGTCGCCACGCTGGACTGGTTCGCCGGCGGCAGGCTGGAATACGGGCTGGACCTCGGGGAGGTGCCGCTCGCTCTGGGCGGCGCCCCCGGCGGGGACACGCTTGGCACGACGTCGGAGTACCTGGCGGCGATGCGGGCCCTGTGGTCGCAACGCCGTGCCTCCCACCAGGGCGACCGCGTCGCGTTCAGCGGCGCGATCGCCCTGCCCCGGCCGGTCGGCGGCGGACCCGGCATCCATGTGCGTCACGGCGGCGAGGACGTGCTGCGGCTGCTGGCCCGCGAGGCGGACGGGTGGCTCGGCTGGCTGCTGACGCCCGCCGACCTCCCCGGCGCCCTCGCCCTGCTTGCCAGGACCCTCGGTGACGCGGGTCGCGACCAGGGCGAGGTCAGACGCACCTGGTTCGTCCCCGAGCAGGAGATCGGTCCGGCGCGCGAGCTGCTGACCCGCGACCCCTCCATCCGGGTCGACGAACTGGTCGCGGTCTACGGCGACCTGCCCTCGCCCGAGCGGCTGCGCGCCCTCGCCGGGGCCTGACCCGGCCCCGCGCGAACCTCACGCGTGCGCCCTCGCACGACGGCTTGAAACGGCTCTCCACACGACGACGAGATCGGAAGGAGCGGCGATGGAGATCGGTCTGGTGGACCTGTTCGACGGGTCCGCGCAACGGGACCTGGCATATATGCGCACGTTCGCGCTGACCGCCGAGGCGGCGGGCTTCTCTGCGCTGTGGCTGCCTGAGCACCTGGTCTTCTTCGAGGAGTACGAGTCGGCCTACCCCTACCCGGCCGCTCCCAGCTCGGCCAACCCCGAGGTGGTCGAGGTCCACAGGTACGGCGACGCCGCCGCGACCGCGCCCCGGGTGGAGGCGGCCCAGGAACAGGGGCTGCTCGACGTGCTCCAGGCGGCCGCCGAACTGTGCCGCCACACCACGCGGCTGCGCGTCGGCTCCTCGGTGCTGCTGCTGCCGATGCGCGACCCGCGCCTCCTGGTCAGGGAACTGGCCACACTCGACCTGTTCACCGGCGGGCGCTTCGACATGGGGGTGGGGGTCGGCTGGTCGGCGGAGGAGTTCGCCGCCGCCGGGGTACCCTTCGCCGAGCGCGGCGCCCGGTGCGAGAGCAACCTGGCTCGCGTCTCCGAGCTCTGGGGCCGTACCGGTGGCGAGCCGGGGGTGCCCGCCATGCCCGACACGGGCCGGCCGCTGCCGCGCATCCTGGTCGGCGGCCATTCGAAGGCGGCCATCCGCCGCGCGGCCAGGTACGCCGGCGGCTGGTATCCGTGGAACCTCACCACCGGGGACTTCTCCCGCCACCTGGCCGAGGTCGAGGCGGGGCTGCGGGAGAACGGCCGCTCCCGTGAGGACTTCCACGTCGTCGCCGGCCTCCGGTTCCACGGCGCCCTCGCCGAGCTGCGCCCGATGGTGGAGCGCTACCTCGAACTCGGAGCGAACGGAGTGAACCTCTCCCTGCGCATGACACCCGAGAACTATGGAGATGTAATGCACGAGATCTCGCAGGCACTGGGGCTTGCGGTATGAGCTTGCGAAACGGTGCCGCCGCGCCCGACACCGAGGCGTTCCGCGCGCAGGTGCGCGGTTGGCTGGAGGAGCACGTGCCGCGCGGACCACTGGGGTCCTGGACGAGCCCGGAGGGGTTCGAGCAGCACCGGGAGTGGGAGCGAGTGCTCTTCGAGGGCGGCTACGCGGCGATCGACTGGCCCGAGGAGTACGGCGGCCGCGGCGCCGACCTCTTCCACACCATCGCCTTCGCCGAGGAGTACTACCGGGCCGGGGCGCCCGCCCGGGTCAACATGGGCGGCCTGTACCTGCTCGGCCCGATCCTGATGCGCTACGGCACGGAGGAGCAGCGCAGGCGCTGGATCCCGCGGCTGCTGTCCTGCGAGGACATCTGGTGCCAGGGGTTCAGCGAGCCCGATTCCGGCTCCGACCTGGCCTCGCTGCGCACGCAGGCGGTCCGCGAGGGCGACGAGTTCGTCGTCAACGGCCAGAAGACCTGGACGTCGTTCGGCGGCTTCGCCGACTGGATATTCGCGCTGGTGCGCACCGATCCCGAGGCGGGCAGGGAGAAGAAGCACCGGGGGATCACCTTCCTCTGCGTCGACCTGCGCTCCCCCGGGGTGGAGGTCCGCCCGCTGGCCATGGTGGACGGGACGAAGGGCTTCGCCGAGGTCTTCTTCACCGACGTCAGGGTGCCCGTCGCGAACGCGGTGGGGGAGATCGGCGACGGCTGGCGGGTCGCGATGTCCACGCTCGGCTTCGAGCGCGGCGCCGTCTTCGGCGACCACGCCAAATACTCCGCCGACGTCGAGTCGTTCGCGGAGCTGGTGCGGGCGCGTGGCCTTGATGACGACCCGCTCGCCCTGGACGAGCTGGGGCGGCTCTTCGTCGAGACCGAGGTGTACCGGGCCAACGTCTACCGGCTCGCCGAGCTGTCGGAGAACGGCGTCAACCTCGACCTGCAGGCCAGCATCAACAAGCTGTACTGGACCGAGACGCAACACCACATCTTCGCCGCGGGCCTGGACCTGATGGGCGGGCTCGGCACCATGGGCGGCGGCTCGTCCGTGGTGCGAGAGGCGCTCACCCCACAGGCCGCCCGCGTCTGGGCGGACTGGCACCACCGGTACTGGTACGCGCGCGCCGCCATGATCTTCGGGGGGACCTCCGAGATCCAGCGGAACATCATCAGCGAACGCCTCCTGGAGCTGCCGATGGAGCCCCGACGATGACCACACCTGCGATGAACATTCCGCTCGACGAAGAGCAGCGGGAACTCCTCGAGGCGACCCGCCGGCTGCTGGAGGAGCACGCGGGCGAGGACCACCTGCGCCGGTGCCTGGACGCAGGCGCCGCCCACGACGCGGAGCTGTGGGGGCGCCTGGCGGACCTGGGCCTGACCTCGGTCCTGCTGGACGAGCGGTGGGGCGGGGTGGGCCTGGCGGAGCACGTGCTCGCGCCCGTGCTGCACGTTCTGGGGGAGTTCGCCGTGCCCGAGCCCTTCCTGGAGACCGCGGTCGTGGCCGGCCCGCTGATCCAGGAGGCGGCGCCCGAGGATTTCGCGGCGGCCTGGCTGCCCCGCATCGCCTCCGGTGACGCGCTGGTGGCGGTCTCGTTCGGTGAGCGCACCCCCGTCGCGCTGGAGGCCGGCCAGGCCGACCTGTTGCTCGTCTGCGAGAGCGGTGGCGTACGCGCACTGGAGAAGGGGGCGTTCACCGCGGAGTGGCAGGAGGCGGTCGATCCGCTCTATCCGCTCTACCGGGTCGCCTGGGACGCCGCGGACGGGCAGGTGATCAGCCGGGATGCCGCCGCGGTCGAACGGGCCTGGACACGGGCCGTGGCCGGCGCCGCGTGCCTGCTCACCGGCGTGAGCCGGCACCTGCTCGACGTGACGGTCGACTACGTGAAGGTGCGCAGGCAGTTCGGCCGGCCCGTCGGATCGTTCCAGGCGGTGAAACACAAGCTGGCGAACGTCGCCACGGTGGTGGACCTGGCGGGTGCCGCCTCGATGGCCGCGTTTCGGGACACCGGCGCCCCGGACGCCGCCGTGCGGGCCGCGGTCGCCAAGGCGTACGCGGGGGAGGCGGCGAAACCGGCCGACCTGGAGGCGCTCCAGTTGCATGGCGGGATCGGGTTCACCTGGGAGTACGGGTTGCAGTTCTGGCTCAAGCGTTCGATGTCGCTGTCCGCCGCCTTCGGGACCGCCAGAGAGCACCGGCGCGCGCTCGCCGAGATGGTGGTCGCCCGTGCGGGAGGGCGGCGATGAGCACCGGGGACCTGGGGTTCTGGCGGATCGCCGAGCGCTTCCCCGATCGGATCGCCGCCGTCGCGCCGGACGGCTCATCGGTCACCGCGGGTGAGCTGCTGGCCCGGGTGAACCGGATCACGCGGCTGCTGCGCGGCCTGGGCCTGCGGCCCGGCGACCGGGTGGCGCTGGTGGCCGCGAACGAGATCGCGGCCCTGGAGACGGTCCTGGCCTGCCAGCAGGCCGGGTGGTACCTGATCCCGGTCAACACCGCGCTCAGCGCCGGCGAGATCGCGTACATCATGGGCGACTGCGCGCCGGGCGCCGTGGTGACCTCCCCGCGGTACGCGGACACCGTGTCGGCCGCGCTCGACGAGGTGGGTCTCGCCGGGGAGCGGCGCTTCTCCACCCTGCCCGCCGAGGGGTTTCGCCTGCTGGAGGAGGCCGCCGCCCCGTTCTCCGCGGACCGGGTCGAGGACCGCGTGTCCGGTGCCTTCATGGCCTACACCTCGGGCACCACGGGCCGTCCCAAGGGCATCAGCCGGGCGCTGGCCGGTGGCGACCCCGATGATGTCCTCGGCGCCGGGGCGCTCTGGCAACTGGGCATGTTCGACGTCGAGCCGCTCGGAGACGGCACCCATCTGGTGACCTCCCCGCTGTCGCACACCGCCGTGAACGGGCTGGCCCTGGCGTCGCTGCACCTGGGGCACCGGGTGGTGCTGATGGAGCGGTTCGACGCGGCCGGGATGCTCCGGCTCATCCAGGAGGAGCGGGTGACCACGACGCACGTCGTGCCCACCCAGATGCACCGGCTGCTCGCGCTCGACCCCGAGGTACGCGCGTCGTTCGACGTGTCGAGCATGCGCAACCTGATCCACGGTGCGGGCCCCTGCCCGCCCGCGGTGAAGCGCGGGATCATCGACTGGTTCGGCCCGGTGGTGTACGAGTACTACGGCGCCAGCGAGGCCGCGGGAACCGTCATCGACTCCCGCGAGTGGCTGGCCAGGCCCGGCAGCGTCGGCAGGGCCCAGCCCGGCGCCGGTGTCCGGATCATGGACGAGCACGGGCGCGAGCCGGGTCCGGGTGAGAAGGGCCGGGTCTACCTGGAGATGGGCCCCAGGGCCTTCGAATACCACGGCGACCCGGAGAAGACCCGCTCAAGCGTGACCGACGGCTACGTGACGGTGGGCGATCTCGGCTACCTCGACGAGGACGGATACCTCTTCCTGCTCGGCCGGACCGCCGAGGTCGTCGTCTCCGGCGGGGTCAACGTCTACCCGGCCGAGGTGGAGGCGGCGCTGCTGGAGCACCCCGACATCGCCGACGCCGCTGTCATCGGCATCCCCGACCAGGAGTGGGGCGAGATCGTCTGCGCGGTGGTCCAGCCCATGGACGGGGCGCGTGAACGCGCCGCCGAGCCGGACTTCGGCGACGAGATCATCCGGTTCTGCCGGGAGCGGATCGCGCGGTTCAAGGTGCCCCGCCGGATCGAGACGGTGGAGACGCTCCCGCGCGGCGCCAACGGAAAACTCCGCAAGCACCTGCTGCCCCAGGCGGCGAAAGGAGCCGGCGAGCCCTCCGGCGGGCCGGCGGAAACGGACGGGAGGCGATCCGGATGAGCACGAAACCCCTGCCGCTGCCCACCCCTGACACCGCGGGCTTCTTCGAGGCCGTCGACGGGGGTGAGCTCAAGGTGCCGCGCTGCCGCGAGTGCGGCGACTTCTTCCTCTATCCGCGCGCGTACTGCCCGGCGTGCATGTCGGACCAGGTCGCGCTCGAACCGGTCTCCGGCGTGGCCACGCTGGAGTCGTACGTGGTCAACCACCGCGCCGCGCCCGGGTTCGAGGGCGAGGTGCCGTACGTGGTCGCGCTCGTCAGGCTGGCCGAGGGGCCCAGACTGCTCGCCACCGTCACCGGAGCCGGTGAGGCGGGGAGCGGGCTCGTCATCGACGGTGAGCTCGAAGTGGTCTTCGAACAGCGGGGTGAGCGGAAGGTCGTCGAATTCCGGCCAAGAAAGGATGAGGGATGAGCCTCCGAGGCAAGATCGCCATTGTCGGCGCCGCCGAGACGGACCGTATCGGCAAGGTCCCCGACATGTCCGCGCTGGAGCTGCACGCCCAGGCGGCCGTCAACGCGCTGCGCGACGCGGGCCTCACCGCGGCCGACGTCGACGGCGTCGCGTCCGCCGGTGAGTCTCCGATCGACGTGGCCGACTACCTGGGAATCGTCCCGGAATATCTGGACGGCACGAACGTCGGCGGCAGTTCGTTCATGCTGCACGTGCGGCACGCCATGGCCGCCATCGTGTCCGGGCTCTGCACGACCGTGCTGGTCACGCATGGTGAGTCCGGGCGCTCCCGGGTGGGCATGGTGCCGTGGGCGCCCGCGCCGCAGTCGTACATGGCGCAGTTCGAGGTCCCGCACGGCCCGATCGGGGCGCCGTCGCTGTTCCCGATCGGCGTACGCCGCTATATGCACACGTACGGGATGACCAGGGAGCAGTTCGCCATGGTCCCGGTCGTGCAGCGCCAGTGGGCGGCGGGTAACCCCCGCGCCAGGCTGCGCGACCCGATCACCGTCGAGGACGTGCTCGCGTCGCCCGTGATCGCCGACCCCGTCCACCTGCTGCACTGCTGCCTGGTGACCGATGGCGGTGGCGCCCTGGTGCTGACCTCGGCCGAGCGGGCCCGCGACCTCGGCTCCGCGTCGCCGCCGGTCTACGTGCTGGGCGCGGGGGAGTCGAGCGAGTCCTCGGTCGTCTCCGGGCTGCGCGACCTGACGTCGTCCCGCGCCATCGAGATGGGCGGGGCGGCCGCCATGCGGCAGGCCGGGATCTCGCACGACGACGTGGACCATCTGATGATCTACGACGCGTTCGCGCACGTTCCGGTGTACGGACTGGAAGACCTCGGTTTCGTGAAGCGGGGCGAGGCGCCGGCGTTCATCGCCGAGGGGAACACCGCGCCCGGTGGGTCGCTGCCGATGAACACCAACGGCGGCGGGCTCTCCTACACCCACACCGGCATGTACGGCATGTTCGCGATCCAGGAGTCGGTGCGCCAGGTCCGCGGAACGGCGGCGGCGCAGGTCCCCGGGGTCGATGTCAGCCTCGCCACCGGGGTCGGCGGCATGTTCATGAGCTCGGGCACGCTGGTCCTGGGCAGCGGCCGTACGCTCTGATCTGCGGCTCGGGCACGCTGGTCCTGGGCGGCGGTTGCATGCTCTGAGCTGCGGTGTGTGAATGAGTTCGGGCACGCTGGTTTTGGGCGGCGGTTGCATGCTCTGAGCTGCGGTGTGTGCATGAGTTCGGGCACGCTGGTTTTGGGCGGCGGTTGCATGCTCTGAGCTGCGGTGTGTGAATGAGTTCGGGCACGCTGGTTTTGGGCGGCGGTTGCATGCTCTGATCTGCGGTGTGTGAATGAGTTCGGGCACGCTGGTTTTGGGCGGCGGTTGCATGCTCTGAGCTGCGGTGTGTGAATGAGTTCGGGCACGCTGGTCCTGGGCGGCGATCGCATGCTCTGAGCGGTGGCGCGTGCGGAAACGGCGGGGGCGGGCACCGAACGGTGGGCGCCCCCCCCCCGTTCCCCCAGACGCCGGGGCCCTAT